>NZ_JBWLUY010000080.1:0-1235 GCF_057784295.1 Mesorhizobium sp. CNPSo 4688 | reverse complement strand
GTTGATCGACGCCGAACTCCGCCTACTCCCAAGGAGGCGAGTACAGGAGCCCGCCGTTAACCCATGAGGCATTGGGGGTGCCAGTTCGGTCGATATAATAGGGCGTCTTCGGGCCCAGGTTGCGGTCGTACATCTCGCCGTAGTTGCCGACGGCTTTGATCATATCGGCCACAAAGCTATTGGATACGTTGAAGTCCGTGCCGAAACCGCTCTCCGCGCCGAGAAACTTTCGGATGACCGGATCGGATGATTTTTTCATCTCCTCCACGTTGGCAGCCGTGATACCCCACTCCTCCGCCTGAAACAGCCCGAAGACAGTCCATCTCAACAGGTTGCGCCATTTCGAGTCATTCGCAGCGACGAAGCCGGCAAATGGCGATTTGCCGGTTCCTTCCCGGAGGATTTTGTAGTCTTCGGGTTTGGGGGAGCTGCCGCGCCAACCGGCTAGGGCAGTTTTGTCCGTTGCCATCGCGTTGCACCGGCCGCTGCCCAAAGCCGCAAACACCTTGTCGTCGGAATCGAACGTCAAAACCTTGATGTTCGTTATGTTCTGAGACTTGAATAGGTTCGCAAGGGCAACCTCTGTAGCGGTTCCCTGTGTCGTGCAAATCGTTCCACCGGCAAGATCCTTAACCGTCTCAACGCCGGATGACGTCTTTACCATAAACCCGCCGGCATCGTAAAAGTAGAGCGGCAGAAAATCGACTGCGATCGCCGATTCTCGAACAGGATAAATAGTGGTAGAAAAATAGCCGACGTCTGCCTGCCCCGTCGTCACCGTGTTGAAACGGCTCTTGCCAGTAACAGTTACAAACTTGACTTTGTCCGGATCGCCCAGAACGGCAGCTGCCGTAGCACGGCATAAGTCAACGTCCAATCCTTCCAGCTTTGACGTCTTGGGATTAAGATAGCTGAAGCCCGGGATGCCATCGCCGGTCGCGCAGTTGAGCACGCCGCGCTGCTTGACGTCATCGAGCACAGAGGCTCGGGCAGATGGTGTCGCCGCAACAGCAAGTGCAAGTGCAGCGCAGAAGTAACCCATAGTTGATATTACACGCATGGCCTCTAGTTCCCCTGATTATTGTTAACATTCTTGGTGCCTTGTGCCTGGAGGAAGGTCCAAGGGAGCTTCAGGAAAGCACGGCCTCTTTTGAGTGTACAGAATATTTCAGCATTTCGCAGATAGGCACCGTCGATTGCTGCGATAGTTCCGACCTATTTGTCTTCCTCGGTTA
>NZ_JBWLUY010000079.1:0-1298 GCF_057784295.1 Mesorhizobium sp. CNPSo 4688 | reverse complement strand
TGAGCAGGCGGCGGCTTCAGCCGCCCGACTTCGGCACCAACAGCGGAACAATCCGGTCGCTCTTGGCGACAGCGGGCCGTCCGGCGGAGCCGTAGGGAATGCCGAGCGCATCCCAGGTCTCGACCAGCGCATCCTGCAGTCCTGCAATCAGCGCATCGGAATGGAATGGCGTCGGTGTGATGCGCAGCCGCTCGGTGCCGCGCGGCACGGTCGGATAGTTGATCGGCTGGATGTAGATGCCGTGCACGCCGAGCAGGCGGTCGCTGGCCATCTTGCAGAGTTCGGGGTCACCGACCAGCACCGGCACGATATGGGTGGGCGATTCCATCACCGGCAGGCCGGCGGCAGACAGGACCTCCTTGGTCCGCGTCGCCTGGCGCTGCTGTGCATCGCGCTCGGCCTGTGAGCGCTTCAGGTGGCGGATGGAGGTGGTTGCGGCAGCGGCGATCGCCGGCGGCAGCGCCGTGGTGAAGATGAAGCCTGGCGCGTAGGAGCGCACCGCATCGATGATGGCGCTGTTGCCGGCGATATAGCCGCCCAGCGTGCCGAACGCCTTGGCCAGCGTGCCCTCGATGATGTCGATGCGGTCGGCCAGCCCCTCGCGCTCGGTGATGCCGCCGCCGCGCGGTCCGTACATGCCGACGGCGTGGACCTCGTCGACATAGGTCATGGCGTTGTAGCGTTCGGCCAGTTCGACGATCTGCTTGATCGGCGCAATGTCGCCGTCCATCGAATAGACGCTCTCGAAGACGATCAGCTTGGCGCGTTCGCGACCCGCCGCTTGCAAAAGGCTTTCGAGATGCGCGACGTCATTGTGGCGGAAAATCTTCTTTTCGGCGCCCGAGCGCCGCACGCCCTCGATCATCGAGGCGTGGTTCAGCTCGTCCGAGATGATCAGGCAGTTGGGCAACAAGCGTGCAATGGTCGAGATTGAGGCTTCGTTGGAGACGAAGCCGGAGGTGAAGACCAGGGCCGCTTCCTTGTCATGCAGGTCGGCCAGTTCCACTTCGAGCTCGACCAGCGGGTTGCTGGTGCCGGAAATGTTGCGGGTGCCGCCGGCGCCCGAGCCCATCTTGCCGGCCGCGTTCTGGAACGCGGCGATGACATCGGGGTTCTGGCCCATGCCGAGATAGTCGTTGGAACACCAGACGGTGATTTCCTCGGCGCGGCCATTAGAACGCCAGATGGCGCGCGGAAACTTGCCGACGATGCGCTCGAGATCGGCGAAGACGCGGTAGCGCCGCTCGGCATGGAGCTGGTCGATCGCTTCCTCGAAGAACCGCTGATAGTTCATGTCG
>NZ_JBWLUY010000078.1:0-1329 GCF_057784295.1 Mesorhizobium sp. CNPSo 4688 | reverse complement strand
GGCCCGGTTACGATGTGATCGCGCAGCCATTCGACCGGCCAGCGCAACGCGTTTCGGTAAAGTCGCGGACATTCAAGCGCGGTGCCGCCTATGTCGGCTACAACGACTACGACCAATTCGATTGGCTGGCGATTGTTCTGCTGCCATCCGAGGGGTTCAAGGCTCGCGCAATCTACCTCGTTCCACGGCCCGTAGCCGAGGGATTGGCGCGACGTGACAAGGCAACCAGCAAGACCGCTGCGGAACGATACTTTCGTGACTTTCGTGTCGATCAAGTCCCCGCGTTGTTTGCGGAGTGGGATGCCAATTTCGAATTGGCAGCGACCCCAGTGGTTGCTCCCTTACTGAACGATCTCAAGTAACGCGGCGTCGATCTCACGAATGACGATGCGGCGGCGCAGGTTCTATGATCGGGCGATGGCGTAGCGCGGCGCGTCGGCCGGGGCACAGTCTTTGCAGAATTCGGACTCGGCGCCTTAGTGGTGGTCGAATCCGTGTTCCCGTCGCTTGCGATGGTTGTGGAAGACCGCTCGACATGGTGCTGCTCGACGGAGCCCTCCGATTTCATAACAGGCAGGCCGTTGAGCGGTTCCTATAGGATTCTGGACTTTCCGTTTGTTTTGGGCGCATTCTTGCGCCGGGGAGAAGGGGCTTGGACAAATCCCGCTACGATGATTGGTCGGGGCCGTGGCGCAAACGTATGGCGCAGGACGCCCGCTCGCACGACGCTGGGCCAGCGTGCCGATGCGGCTGGTCTTCGTGACGGTGGCTGCGACTTCCGCTTTGGTGACGCAGTTTGTCGTGCACAACAGCGGGTCGCTGCCGGAAATCAATCTGCAGAACCTGATCACGCCGCGACCGGTAGCAATTGCTGGGGTCGCATCTGTCATCGACGGCGACACGATCGAGATCCATGGCCAGCGCATCCGGTTCAATGGCATCGATGCACCGGAGTCAGCACAGCAGTGCGACGACGCGAAGGGCTTTCGGTATCAATGTGGCGCCAGGTCCGCCACCGCTCTCGATGCCTTTCTCGCCGCCTCGCGACCGACCCAGTGCACGTTTGTGTCATGGGATCGCTACGGTCGCTATGTCGGCAATTGCAGGCGGGCCGATGGTGCCAACGTCGCCGCTTGGAATGGACGGCCAAGCTCTTGATTGGCCAAAATACAGCCAAGGAGCCTACGCCATGCTGCAGGAGAAGGCCAAGGCGGCAAAAGTCGGCATCTGGGCAGGAACGTTTGAAGCGCCTTGGGATTGGCGTGCCAAGCATCGCGCTGACAACGAACCGCCATCGACGATCGCTCCCCTGCTCGCAGCGTCGCCCAG
>NZ_JBWLUY010000077.1:0-1368 GCF_057784295.1 Mesorhizobium sp. CNPSo 4688 | reverse complement strand
CCGGCGCCGTCGACGATGGTGGTGTTCTCCTTGGAGATCGACACCTTCTTGGCGCGGCCGAGCATGTTGAGGCCGACGTTCTCGAGCTTGATGCCGAGGTCTTCCGAGATGACCTGGCCACCGGTGAGGATGGCGATGTCTTCCAGCATCGCCTTGCGGCGATCACCGAAGCCCGGAGCCTTGACGGCGGCGATCTTCAGGCCGCCACGCAGCTTGTTGACGACCAGCGTGGCCAGAGCCTCGCCTTCGACGTCTTCCGAGATGATGAGCAGCGGCTTGGAGGTCTGCACGACGGCTTCGAGAACCGGCAGCATGGCCTGCAGGTTGGAGAGCTTCTTCTCGTGGAGCAGGATGTAGGCGTCCTCGAGATCGGCAACCATCTTGTCGGCGTTGGTGACGAAGTAGGGCGAGAGGTAGCCGCGGTCGAACTGCATGCCTTCGACGACTTCGAGTTCGGTCTCGGCGGTCTTGGCTTCCTCAACCGTGATGACGCCCTCGTTGCCGACCTTCTGCATCGCTTCCGCGATCATCTTGCCGACCGACTCGTCGCCATTGGCCGAGATCGTGCCGACCTGGGCAACTTCCTCGGAGGTCTTGATCTTCTTGGCAGCCTTGCCGAGCGCCGCGACGACTTCGGTCACGGCCAGATCGATGCCGCGCTTCAGGTCCATCGGGTTCATGCCGGCGGCAACCGCCTTGTGGCCTTCCTGGACGATCGACTGCGCCAGAACGGTCGCGGTCGTGGTGCCGTCGCCGGCGATGTCGTTGGTCTTCGAAGCAACTTCGCGGACCATCTGCGCGCCCATGTTCTCGAACTTGTCCTCAAGCTCGATTTCCTTGGCGACGGTGACGCCGTCCTTGGTGATGCGCGGGGCGCCGAACGACTTGTCGATGACGACGTTGCGGCCCTTGGGGCCGAGTGTAACCTTCACCGCGTCGGCGAGGATGTTGACGCCGCGCAGCATGCGCTCACGGGCATCACGGGAGAATTTTACGTCTTTAGCAGCCATTTTTAGCTCCTGGCAGGGGCTTGGGGTAAGCCCGGAATTCAGTTGACGGTGAGGCCGATGATCAGCCGATGATGCCCATAATGTCGGATTCCTTCATGATCAGAAGGTCTTCGCCATTGAGCTTGACTTCGGTGCCCGACCACTTGCCGAACAGGATGCGGTCGCCAGCCTTGACGTCCAGGGGAACCAGCTTGCCGGCTTCGTCGCGCGCGCCGGAGCCGACGGCGATGATCTCGCCTTCCTGCGGCTTTTCCTTCGCCGTATCCGGGATGATGATCCCGCCGGCGGTCTTGGATTCGGATTCGACCCGCCGAACGACCACGCGGTCATGAAGCGGGCGGAACTTCGACTTTGCCAT
>NZ_JBWLUY010000076.1:0-1468 GCF_057784295.1 Mesorhizobium sp. CNPSo 4688 | reverse complement strand
TTTGTACCGCCTTGCGGGATCGAGGGCTGTTCGGCGGACATCGATTGGTATGGCACAGGCCGTGCGCGCGTCGGCTATGCCTTCGAGAACTTTCTTCCCTATGTCACGGGTGGCTTTGCTGTCGGCAAGGTCAAAGGCACGGCCGACCTAGGAGCCTGTGGCTTTACCCCGACCTGCGGGTACGACGAGACCCGGTGGGGCTGGGCGGCCGGCGCAGGTGTTGAATGGGCGCTGAACCAGAAGCTGTCGTTCAAGGCTGAGTACATGCACGTGGATCTCGGCACCCCCGATTTCAACACAGCCGCTCCAGATCCTTCCACCTCCAGAATCGACTTCGATACGGTCCGCGTGGGTATCAACTACCACTTCTGAAGCGGGCTTCCCGACTTCAAGCGGCTGTAGCGGCCTACTCGTGATGCTTTGGCCGTCGCCACCGGGCGCCGTTCATTCGGTGGTCGGTCCTTCCACCTGAAGGCCTAGTGGGCACTTTTTGTTCGGCTGAAAGCGCCGCCACACAGTCTTCCAGAATTGCCAGGCGAAGCCGAAGCCACTTTAATTCTTGGCCGACTTGCGCCAGCTTTAACATGCCGCGGCGGTCGCAAAGTTGTCGTGTCCCCAGCTGGAGCAGAGCCTTGGGCACCGTCGCGACCGCGCATCGACAACACGCTGCTGAGAGCCCTCGTCCAGGCATACCACTGGCGGCATAAGCTGGAATCAGGGCAACACGCTACGATCAGCGAACTCGCCGCAGCTAAGAAACTCGACAGGTCGTTCGTCTCCCACATGCTTCGACTGACGCTCTTGGCGCCGGACCTGGTTGAGGCAATCCTCGACGGGCGACAGCCTCCTACGATGCAATTGCAGACGTTGGTGCGCGGGTTTCCCGCTGAGTGGGAGCGCCAACGACGCAATGCCTGCTGGTTGTGATTGTCCGGTTTCGACCCACGCGGGTGAACGTTGCCATCGGTTTCGCCAATCGGAACGAGCACAAGGAGCGCCATTTTTCGCCCTTCAAGGCCAGCGCGCGCATTCACTCATTCTGGCAGTCCTGCCTTGCGCAAGTTCTCGCGAAGATGTTCCAGATCGCTGGGATTTTTGTAAGGCGTCATTTGGGGGCCGGATCTCGAAACGATTGTGGCTGATGGGTCCATTTGCTTGATCCGCTCCACGGCTTCCCTCGCTTCGATCATATTCCCCAATGCAGCATGACTGGCTGCCAAATAGACCCAGCGGTACACCGTGTCGATTGTCATTAGGCTACGCAAAGCCGTGACTGCTTCATGGTATTGTCGGGAGTCGTAGTAAATCTGGCCGAGCTCTTGAACGTACCACTCGGGATAGCGAGGATTAAGGCGCAACGCCTTTTGTGCTGCGTCGAAGCCTTCGGTGGTTCGTCCCGCGCAACTCAGGCAGTAGCCATAGTCCATGAGAATGTCTGCGTCATTGGGATTGAGATCAAAGGCGCGGT
>NZ_JBWLUY010000075.1:0-1531 GCF_057784295.1 Mesorhizobium sp. CNPSo 4688 | reverse complement strand
CCGCGCAAGCGGCCCTTTCATTTGGTGAGCCTTCTACCTATTTGTAGGCTTGCGCTTACATCCAATGGTGACGCGGGGTGGAGCAGCCCGGTAGCTCGTCAGGCTCATAACCTGAAGGTCACAGGTTCAAATCCTGTCCCCGCAACCAACATCAAAAAAAGCCCGCCAAAAGCGGGCTTTTTTGTATGCGGCAGCCGGCCGGACACAAAACCTCTCCCGTTCCCCAAGCCAATTCTTCCGGCGCGCCAGCTCGTGGCCCTGTAGCTCGCGCGTGCATGGAATGGGTCCAGGCTGATGCTCGCAGTCCGAAATCACATCAAGCGAAAATTAGACCCAGCAAAGCCGGTTGGCTCCCGGGCTTTGCCCGACGCAGCAACCGCCACTTTTGCTTGCGACGAGAATGGCGGCAGATGATCCAGGCGTGAATCTTCGATCCATGCCGGCCGATCGTGATGGGCAGCGTTTCGATGCTGCAGAGCCAGGTGACGAATCATTCTCCCGCCAGCGGATCGTTGGAAACGATGCATGGCCATGCGGGCACTCGCTGCTAATTATTGCTATCTATTGCTACTGATCCTGATTCGCACCATAATCTCTTCAGGAGGTTGCCATGCCCAACTACGCACTGAACGACCACTATGAGAGCTTCATCAGGAAGCAGCTCGAATCAGGCCGCTACAACAATGCCAGTGAGGTTGTTCGCGCCGGCTTGCGTATGCTCGAGGATTTCGAGGCGGAGCGGGAAAGATGGCTGCGCGAGGAGATCCCGACGCGTTTGACCGAGCTCCGGCAGGATCCGGCGAAGGCTATTCCTGCCGAGACGGTTTTTTCGCGGCTCGAGGCGAGGCATCGCGCGAAGCAGGTCAAAGCCAAGTAGGCAATGGAGTATCGCATTGTCTTCCACCCCAAGGCGGAAGCTGAACTCGAACAGCTCTATGATGACATAGCCGACCGTGCGTCGCCGGCGATCGCCTGGAATTTCATCGCCAGCATCCGCGACCATTGCCTCGGCCTGTCGACTTTTCCACAGCGCGGCACGGAGCGGGTCGAGATCATGCCTGGTCTGCGCATCATCGGCTACCGCCGCGCCGTCAGCATTGCGTTTGCGGTCGAGGCCGAGCGGGTCCTGATCCTGGGGATCTTTTTCGCCGGTCGAAACATCACGGCGGAATTGCTGGAAGATCGGCTCTGAAGTGCTGCTCAGGCTGGCTTGTGGTCGAACATTGACCGGGCAGAGCAGACGATTTTCAAGCCGATGGCACGCCGCCGCCGCCGAGGGATGGGAGCTTCGTAGAAGTGACCCGACCGCGGAACACCACTCATAATTTCAGCCAAGCCAACTCACGAATTTCAGCCCCGTGGATATCTCTGCGAGAAATCGAAAAAACATCTCCGAAGGCAGTTGACAGTTTGTCGGGGTGGCGACTATATACGCCTCACGAACGAGGGCGGTGCGCCGCAGGCGGCGAAGCAGTTTGCTTCTGAATAAGCCCTTGTGAAATTCAAGAGAGCCGCGTAAGCGACACTCGGA
>NZ_JBWLUY010000074.1:0-1582 GCF_057784295.1 Mesorhizobium sp. CNPSo 4688 | reverse complement strand
TTGAACGTACCACTCGGGATAGCGAGGATTAAGGCGCAACGCCTTTTGTGCTGCGTCGAAGCCTTCGGTGGTTCGTCCCGCGCAACTCAGGCAGTAGCCATAGTCCATGAGAATGTCTGCGTCATTGGGATTGAGATCAAAGGCGCGGTGAAATGCTGCAATGGCAGGTTCGTACTGCCCGCTAAAAAGGCGGTGTCCTGCGAGTGCGTAATGGCCCCACGCATCCGCGTCGTCGCGTTCAATCGCGAGATTGGCGTACCGCAAAGCATCAGCCAACGAGGACTCGGGGTCCACGCTGAATCCATCGACTACGTCCATCATGTGCGTCCAGGCAACTTTGGCAAAGGCCTTGCCAAATTTGGGATCAAGCTCCCCGGCCTTGAGGAAGAGTTCGCGCGCGTGCTGATTGCCCTCCTTGGTATTGCGGTCTATGGCCTCCATACCTCGCACGAAGTAGTCCAGCGCTTGAAAGTTCCGTGTCCCCGCGAGTTCCGGGCGCTCTTGCCACGCCTTTAACAGTCGGCCTCCGTGCGCTGTGGCTAAACTTCCAATTATTCTTTCGGTGACATCGTCCTGCACAGCAAAGATATCATCGATGCCTCGGTCGTAGCGCTCTGCCCAAAGGTGCCGACCAGTCTTGCCGTCAATGAGCTGGGCCGTAACCCGGACACGGTCCTTCGACCTCTGTACGCTGCCCTCCAAGATATAGCGGGCACCCAGCTCCCGGCTGGCATCCTGTATCTTGGTGGCTTTGCCCTTGTAGGCGAACGTCGAATTGCTCGCGATGACGAAAAGATCGCGAAACCGAGACAATCCGGTGATGACGTTCTCTGTAATCCCATCCGCAAAGTAGTCCTGCTGACGGTCGTCGCTCATATTGACGAACGGCAGCAAAGCGATGGAGGGCTTATCAGAAAGCGAGGTCGGCGAAGTGGGGGTCGCTTCGGGACCGTCGAGACGCACCGCATAGGCTCGCACAGGGCGCTCAATATTTTTAAGTATCTGCTCACCGTTGTCGTCGAATTGCAGGTCAAGCCGGTTTCCGAGGTGATCTCGCACCGTGCCCGAAACCATCACACCTCCAACGGGAGCAATGCCTTCGAGCCTTGCCGCCACGTTCACTCCGTCACCAAACAGATCGTCATCCTCGACGATTACGTCGCCGAGGTTGATCCCGATCCGGTATCGTATTGCCTGGGTTTCGAGGACGGCTCCGTTTCGGTCCGACATGGCTCGCTGGATATCGACCGCACAAGCCACGGCGCTCACGACGCTTGGGAACTCGGCGAGGACGCCATCGCCAGTCGTTTTGAAAATACGGCCTTTGTGCTCGGCGATCTTTGGGTCGATTAACTTGGCCCGGATTTCCTTCAATGCGTCAAGCGTGCCGACTTCGTCCCTGCCCATGAGCCGAGTGTACCCCGCCACGTCAGCGGCAAAGATGGCCGCGAGGCGACGTTGGACGCTTCCTTCGGTCATGTAGCGCATTGCCTTCACAACAGGACAAGGATTGTACGGGCGACCGCCGGCCGAGTCCACGAGCCGGAACGTCGAGGATGGGTCGTCATAAGCCGGAATTCAA
>NZ_JBWLUY010000073.1:0-1686 GCF_057784295.1 Mesorhizobium sp. CNPSo 4688 | reverse complement strand
CGACCGGTGAGCCTCTACGTGATGCTGGTATTGGCCTATTGCTGCGGGTTGCGGCTGGGGGAACTCGCGCGTCTCGATCTTGGTGATGTCGATCTGATTGCCGGCACGATCACCATCCGGGAAACGAAGTTCTTCAAGTCCCGGATCCTGCCGCTTGCCGGCAGCACACTGGCGGCGCTGACGGAATATCTGGTGATGAGGCGTAAGGCGAAGGCGCCGCAAAATGCGGAGTCCGGCCTGTTCTGGCACGATCAAGGCAATGCCCGATACACGTCGCAGGCCATCGCCCGTTGCCTGATCGACATCCTGCGTCGTGCTGGGCTCAAACCGGCGACAGGCAAAACCGGACCTCGCATTCACGATGTTCGCCACTCGTTCGTGGTGAACCGTATTCTCGAATGGTACCGCGCCGGCATCAATCCGCAGGACAAGTTGCCGTTCCTCGCGACGTATCTTGGTCACCGCGATATCCATTCGACGCTCGTCTACATCACCATCACCCAGGATCTTCTGGAACAGGCAAACCAACGCTTCCGAAGGTTCGGGGCACATTGCCTTGCCGTATCGGAAGGGGTGCGGCCATGAGGATGGTCGACCCATTCCCGCGTCTGCTTCATGCCTTCTTCTATGAATGGCTGGTCCAGCAGCGAAACGCATCCAAACATACCGTGCGTTCTTACCGTGACACCTGGCGCCTATTCCTAAGGTTCGTCGCGCAGCAACGGCATCGATCGGTTGCCCGGCTCACTCTGGCGGACCTGACAGCCGCCGAGGTCAGCGCCTTCCTGCGCCATACCGAGCAGGAGCGAGGAGACACGATTGGCACGCGCAATTGCCGCCTGTCGGCCTTGCGCAGCTTTTTTGGCTTCGTTGCTGGTCGGGAACCAGCGGCTATCGCGCAATGCACCGAAATCCTGCATGTGCCGATGAAGAAGGCACCAACCCCCGCGCCATGCTATCTGGAACCGGAAGAAGTGAAGGCGATTCTAGCCCAGCCCGATCGCTCGACGGTCGAGGGGCAGCGCGACCACGCGCTGCTCTCCTTCCTTTACAACACGGGTGCGCGCATCCAGGAAGCGCTCGACGTTTGCCCCGGGGCAATCCGGTTCGATACGCCTGCTTGCGTCCGTCTCTACGGTAAAGGCCGGAAAGAACGCATCAGCCCTCTCTGGCCGGAAACCATCTTGCTACTGCGATCATTACTTCGGCGGCAGCCAAGACGCGAGGACGAACCGATCTTCGTCAATCGGTATGGCGCTTCACTCGGCGCTTCGGGCGTCCGCTTCAAACTGGTCGAATATGTCGAAGCGGCAACAAAGATCGCGCCCAGCCTCGCTTCCAAGACGATTACACCTCACAGCTTCCGTCATGCGACGGCGGTTCATTTGGTGGCGGCGGGCGTCGACATCACGGTGATCCGGAGCTGGCTTGGCCACGTCAGCCTTGACACCACCAACCACTACGCTCAGGCGAATCTGGAAACGAAGCGCATGGCATTGGAGCGGCTCGAAATCCCATCGCCACCAGGCAAACGCGCGTCGTGGAAGGAGGACCAGAGCGTTATCGCCTGGCTCGACACCTTGTAATTCCGCAAAATAATGTCGAGGAACGCGTCACCACCGGCCCAGCAAAAACCACGTGTTCGGCGCGTTCCTTCTCATTATGAACTGCTGCTGATTACTGCAG
>NZ_JBWLUY010000072.1:0-1778 GCF_057784295.1 Mesorhizobium sp. CNPSo 4688 | reverse complement strand
GCGCCGGAGCCGACGGCGATGATCTCGCCTTCCTGCGGCTTTTCCTTCGCCGTATCCGGGATGATGATCCCGCCGGCGGTCTTGGATTCGGATTCGACCCGCCGAACGACCACGCGGTCATGAAGCGGGCGGAACTTCGACTTTGCCATTTTTTCTTCCTCGAATGAGAACGGTGAGAACAGTTTCTCCATCCGGCGATGCCGCCGGATACGAGTTGGCACTCACCTAAGGCGAGTGCTAACGCGGTCGTGAGATAAGGCTGCAGGCTCGCACTAGTCAAGATGGAAGGGACAGGGCGAAGAGCAAAAAGCTGCTTTCGCCAACGCCATCCACGCCGCCTTAGACACACGGCAGCGGGAGGGGGGCAAGGGAGCTAACGCAATCGGAGGTGCTCGTCTTGGTGTGCATCGCCTATGTCCAGCCGATCACGCGTGGCGAGCTGTTGTCCTTCTTCGCACGCTCGTCTGCGGGTGTGGGCTGGCCACCCATTTAACGATCGACGTGTCGAATGATTTCGCGGCCCGTCCGATTTCCTCCGTTAAAATTCGGAGGCGATTGGATCGAAATACGGGTCTCAAATCGCAAATTGCGGTGGGCAACGGGCCCCTCGGCGCATGACGAGCTAACTACTGCTTCCCCGCCCTTTGTGAATCCAGCTCTTCGCCTTCGACCGGAGTGGTATCGATGGTCCTCGACTGGAGGCGCTGCAGTTCTTCGAGACGTTCGCCGTTAACGGTGTTGGGATCAAGCCGCTCGTTGAGATTTAGGGTCGTCGCGACCTCAAGGCGCCCCCCCCGGGGGTCGCGCAAAGGAACGCGGCGGCAAGCTCCTCGCGAGAATAGCCGTCGTTTCCAAACCGTTTGCCGCCGAGGTCACGGTCAAAGTGCATGGCATGCCGGGTCCAGTGCACCTCGTTTGCGATTGCTGTCTAAACGCCTGCGCATCCCAGAAGGTCTCGAAGGCGGGCGTTTGAATAGCGGAACCGAGCAGTCAGCGCATGACGGATGTTGGCCGCATCGCGGTGAAGAGGGCTTCGGCATGGGCAGTTCGCCCATTCGGGTTCCGGACGCGCCTGTCGACCTCGCTCCACACTTCGCGAAGTGTTTGCCAAGAGCGTGGAAATGATGACTGCATGTTCGACGGAGGCGTTCTAAACGGCCCGGCTGCGGCCACAAGACATCGACGGGCAAGACGATCGTCGATTACGGCAGCTCTTTGCGTCGCCACGCGCAGCTGACATCAAGAACGAGTGAGAATCGGATGGCGGGCCGGATGTGCTTGCCAAAGCAGTGCCTTCCCGTTCAACCAGGTCTCTGCCAGTCGCGCAACCGTACTTTGCAGTGCACCTCACCGCGAAAGATGGCCGTACAGCGGGGAGAAGCAGTATTTGTCTCAGATTTCGATCTATGGGGTCTTGACGGCGAAGCGCGCGGGCACATGCACCACGCTCAAGGCGCGTTGTCGTGATCAGGTTGTCGACAGCTTCCCCATTTAACAAAACAGACAGGGTTGGTCGCATTGGAAGAACATCGGCTGCCGATGCTCACGGTGCATGCCTGCCGAGGGCTGTTAAAGGGTAGTTTGTTCCTGATTTCCGGCACGTCAAATCCAGCCCAGCTTCGATGCCGATATTTTTGAAGGGAGGAACGGATGGATTTCGCCTCGACGAAGTGGGAGCAGGTAAAGTCGGACAGCGCGGGCCGGCAAGCGAGTTCACCCGCGGTGCCGTCCGCAGATGCAGCGACCTTTGAGCGGCAGCTGAGCGAGATCGCCAGTTC
>NZ_JBWLUY010000071.1:0-2319 GCF_057784295.1 Mesorhizobium sp. CNPSo 4688 | reverse complement strand
AGTAATCAGCAGCAGTTCATAATGTGAAGGAACGCGCCGAACACGCGATTTTCCCAGCAGGCAGGCCCGATCGGCCTTCGGCGTGCTGCGCATTATTTTTCGACATGAGATCTTTGGCTGTCGTTCAAAACGCAGTCGAGGAGATTTTCATGTCACACGAAACCAGCTCTCTGGTCACCGAACTGAAGGCGTGGCTGACGCAACAGCGATTCAATCCATTTGCAATTTACCATTATTGCCGCAACGCCGAGTATTTTCTGCAGCATCTTTCCGAGCGAGGCATAGCTCTGGAGATGGTAACGCCGGATGATGTGTCGAAATACCTTCGCCTCGCCGTGCGTCGATTTCGAAAACGATATGGTCATCCACCGGCACCTCATTGGGAGGCCACCCCGCGGGCGGCAATCCATGCCCTTTTACGACGTTCGCTTAAGCGATGGCCTCCAGAACCGGACCCGACCGATGCTGGCGAACGTCTCTACCGCGAGGTTTTGGCTCGTTATGAGGAGTGGCTGCGGGAAGAGCGTGGGCTGGCGGCATCCTCGATCTCCGCCCTGATGTGGGAAGCAAAGCATTTCTGTGGCTGGTACGCAAAGCACTCGGCGACCGTCGGCTTTGCGGAATTGAGCGTTCCCGACATCGATGCCTATATGGACATGCGGGCTCCTGGACTGACCCGCATATCGTTGAAGGATGCCGCCGACCGGCTCCGGTCGTTGCTGAAGCATCTTCATAGGTCCGGGCACACCGCCGCCGACCTCGCGACGCGTGTCATCGCCCCGCTGCTCTATGCTTACGAGGGAATTCCATCCGCTCTAAGTTCAGATCAGATCGCCGCCGTCCTGGAGGTCGCCAGCAAGGATCAATCGCCAGGGGGATTGCGGGACTACGCCATCCTCCAGATGCTGGCGGTCTATGGCTTGCGTGCCGGTGAAATAAGCGGGTTGCGACTGGAGGACGTCGACTGGCGCGGTGACGTTTTGCACATTCGCCATTCCAAGACCGGGGCGCGTTCTGTTTTGCCGTTACTGGAATCGGTTGGAGAGGCCTTGATTGCCTACCTTCGGCATGGCCGGCCGGAAACAGATGTGCGGGAAATCTTCGTTCGCATACGCGCACCGTACGTTCCCATGGTTCGCATCGGCAACGAAGTCCGCCGGCGGATAGAGGCGGCAGGTCTCGTGCTGAGCGGCAAGCGCGGCCCCCACATCTTCCGGCATGCTCGTGCTGTCAGCCTGCTGCGTGCAGACGTGCCGAGGAAGGTGATCGGAGACGTATTGGGCCATCGATCGACGGAATCGACGATTCCATATCTGAAGCTGGCCACTGAAGATCTGCGCGCCATCGCTCTGGAGATTCCGGGTCCGGAGGGGCGCGCATGAGCACCTGGCCCGACACCAACGGAAAGATCATCGAGCGCTATCATGCTCAATTGCGGTTGCGACATCCGAGGAGCCCGACCACCTATCGGCGGATTCTGCACAGCTTCCAGGAGGTTGCTGCCCGGCAACCGGCCAACACCACGCTCGTCACACGGGAGACCCTGGAAACCTGGCTGAGCGAGCGGGCTCGAGACTGGGCTCGCCCGACGTTGATGCATTACGCCCGCATCATCAACCGATTCCTCGATTACCTCGTGCAGGAGGGTTTTACCGCCAGCAATCCCATCAACGAATTGTGCGCCGCTCATCAAGCCAGAAGCGACAAGGCGGTGCTGCGAGCGCTGCTCTCGCCGGATCCCGATCAAGCTCTGGAGGCATTGCGGCAGCTCCCAGCGTTCGGCAGTGTGCTCGGGGACTTCATGCGCAACCATATCGCTCTCATGCGAACCAGAGGCTATCGCTATCTGACGCAGGCGCATTGGCTCTGGCGCTTTGACCGCTTTTTGCAGATGCACCCGGAATTGGCGGCGGAGCCGGTACCGATCATGCTACAGCACTGGGCGGCGGCACGGTCGACGGCGAACCATGCCGCCGAATGCGAGAAGCTCGCGCGCGTGCTGGGCAAGGCGCTTAACCGTCTTGATCCGGCGATCATGCCGAAACGTCCCGACCCGCGGCCGGGACAGCAGGTCGCGAAGCAATGGCGCCGGCCCTACATCTACAGTGTCGAAGAGATCCGTCGGCTTCTCGATATCGCCCGATCCTACCCTTCACCGCGGTCACCGCTCCGACCGGTGAGCCTCTACGTGATGCTGGTATTGGCCTATTGCTGCGGGTTGCGGCTGGGGGAACTCGCGCGTCTCGATCTTGGTGATGTCGATCTGATTGCCGGCACGATCACCATCCGGGAAACGAAGTTCTTCAAGTCCCGGATCCT